>NZ_JBSKHQ010000001.1:0-40633 GCF_057128665.1 Zestomonas ipomoeae | reverse complement strand
CCACCGTCATACCGGCGCAGGCCGGTATCCAGTGCCAAGCAACTCGGTGGCCATTGAGTCCGGCGGAAACCAAGGCACTGCGACTGGACCCCGGCCTTCGCCGGGGCGACGGGCTGGGTAGAGTGAAGCCGGGCTGTGCCTTCTGCGCGCTGTGGTCAGGCGGCGGTAGGCCACGGCGGGGCGGCGACTACGGCGGACCAACACCACCGTCATACCGGCGCAGGCCGGTATCCAGAAGGGGGCTCGTAGCCCCGGTCTTCAATCCCGGCGCTTGCGGTTGACCGCCTGGGCGGCCTTGATGATGTCTGCGCCGATCTGCGTTTCGAACTGCTGCCACACCGGGCGCATGGCGCTGCGCCAGGCGTCGCGTTCCTGCGGGCTCAGTTCGATCAGTGTGCTGTTCTTACCGGTGCGGATGCGTTCGCGCTCGGCCTGGTTCAGCGCCTCGGCTTCGCGGTTCACCACGTAGGTCACCTCGTCGATGATGCCTTCCAACTCCATGCGCTGACGATGGGGAATGCCGAACCAGAAGTCGGCGTTGCTCACCAGCATGTAATCGAGCGCACCGTGGTTGGTTTCGGTGATGTAGGGCTGGACCTGGTCAAGTTGCTTGCTAGTGATGTTCGACCAGGGGTTTTCCGCGCCCTGCACCTTGCCGCTCTGCAGCGCGGCATAGACCTCGCCGAAGGGCAGCTTCATCGCGCTGGCACCCAGTTGGGCGAACTGCGCTTCGAGCACCTTGGAGGGCTGGATGCGGAACGCAAGGCCGGCGGCATCTTCGGGGCGGCGCAACGGGCGGGTGGCCGATAGCTGCTTCATGCCGTTGTGCCAATAGGCCAGGCCAGTGATGTTGTGCTCCTCCATCGAGCGCAGCAATTGGCGGCCCTTGGCGCGCTTCTGGAATCGATTGACCGCATCCAGGTCGTCGAACAGGAACGGCAGGTCGAATACTTGCAGTTGCTGGGTGTATTGCTCGAACTTGGCCAGCGAGGGAGCGAGCAGCTGCACTTCGCCCTTGCGCAGGGCGTCCAGCTCGTCGGCATCGCCGAACAGCGTGGAGTTCGGATAGACCTCGACCCGCACCTTGTCGCCCAGGCGCTCCTCCACGAGTTGCTTGAACAGCAGCGCACCCTGGCCCTTGGGGGTGTTGTCCGCCACCACATGGGAGAACTTGATGACGATGGGACCACCCGCTTCGGCGGCAAGGGACTGGGTGGAAAGAAGCGCGAGGGCACTGGCGGCCAGGGCGATCAGAGGCTTGAGCATGGGTACTTCCTTTCTTGTTATCGGGTTGCGTCTAGCCCTCACTGTAGCGTGAGCCAGGCAATCGGTTAGGGGCGTGCGTCGGCCTGCCATTCGCAACGCGCGTGCCAATTTGTAAATGGACCCGGCTAGAGGCGTTGCCGGGCTTTTGACGACGTGAAACCGTCGGTCGCTGGCGGCTTTCCGCCATCCACGGGCGCAGCGTAGGCGGATTTTTGCTGATGGAGCTGTCAGGGCAGGTAGATCTTGAACTCGCCACCGCCAAGCGGGCCGCCGTTGCTCAGCTCGATGTGCCCATGAGTGCCATCGCGCTCGTGCAGGCGGGCGATGCAGCCGGCGAAGTACAGGCCCAGGCCGGTACTGCCGGTGCTGAAATTGATGCTCAGCACGTAGTCCGACTGTTGCTCGATCATCGCTGGTGGGTAGCCTTGGCCATCGTCGTTGATGGCCAGCACCAGTTGCCCACTTTCGTTCCAGGCGCGCACGTGCAGCGCGCTGCGGGCGTAGCGAATGGAGTTGGTAATGACGTTGGCGACTACCGAGCCCACCAATTCCTGGTCGAAGAAGCCCATCAGGTCGAACTCGTCGACCTCGTAGCTGGCTCTGATGGCGCGCGCGGTGAACACCTCGTCCTGGCGGGCCAGCTGGGCCTGGAGGAAGTCCTCGACCTCATGGTAGGCCGGCTTCAGCGGTAGCTGGTTGACCCCGAGCTTGTACAGGCCCAGCAACTGCACCAGCATGCCGTTCAGACGCGAGAATTCGTATTCGATGACGCCGCGCTCGGGACCGCCCAGTTGCTCCGGCGGAAGCTGCGCCACCCAGCGGTTGTGGGTCTGCATCAGCTGGCCGAGAGAGTTCTTCATGTCATGCACGGTGGACGCGATGACGGTGGAAAAATCCAGCGCCGGCCCGTCGGTTTTGCGCTTGCTCGTCACAGGCTGAACGCCTTGCGCCGCAGCAGATGATAGCGCTCGTAGCGGGGGTCGCTGCTGGGCATCATCCGGACCTGGTCAAGGCAGCTCTGGCACTCCTCGCGCAGCGTTGCATCGCCCTTGCCCTCGGCCAGCCGCAACAGGGATTGCGCGGTGTTCAGGGCCACGCTGATGTTCTTCGGCTGCAAGCGCAGGGCCTGGCGGAACAGTTGCAGCGCCTGCTCGTGCTCGCCTTGCTGGTAGCAGCGCACCCCCTGGCGGTTCAGCTCCACGGCCTCCTTGCTGCCCGCGAGAATCGCCGGGTCGTCGGTCTGCTTGGCCACGCGTTGCATGACCGCCGGGTCGTCGCCGTACATCTCGACGCAGGTCGAAAGCAGCGCGTCCGCATCTTCGCCGTGGCCCAGTTCGCGCAACTGGCTGGCAACGTTCATGGCGGTGTCGGCCGAAAAGAACTCGTCCAGTTCGCCGAGCCTGGCGATGGCTTCCTGGGCGAGCTTTTCCGCGCCGGCCTTGTCGCCGGCCTTGGCCAGCGTCCTGGCCTGGGCCAGGCGTCCCCTGGCGACCACGGCCTTGTTTTCCCCGTAGGCCTTGTCCAGTTCGCCGAGGGTCTGGTTGATTTCGGCCTGGACCTTCTTCTCCAGCGGCCCGTCGCCAGCCTGGGCGAGCAGGGCGCCGCTCAGGTTGAGGTAGTTCTCCGGGCTTTTGAAGCGCGAGTTGCGCCCCAGGTCAACGGCATGCCTGTAGGCCTTGGAGGCGCTGCCGAAGTCTTGGTTGAGGCTGGCCACTTCGCCGAGTTGCGCTTGCCGGCGAATCGACAGCGGCGAAAGCCGCACAGCGTCCTCCAGCAGGTGTTGGGCCTTCTGGCTGTCGCCCAGGGTGGCGTGCACGCTGGCAAGCCCGTCGTACAGGCCCGGCAGCATGGGAAAGGCACGGATCGCCTGCTCGTAGATCGAGCGCGCGCGTTCCAGATCGCCACGTTTTTGCAGGAGCCCGCCGAGGGCGAGAAAGGCCCACGGCAGCGGTCGGTCGGCCAGCACACCGTTGAGCAGCGCTTCCAACTCGTCCAGACGGTTCAGGGCCTGCAAGGCATTGGCCTTGAAGCGCAGACAGGCCTGCGCGTAGCGCTTGTCCTGGGCGATCAACTGGTCGCAGGCGGCCAGCACGGCGCTCGGGTCGTCCCGCTCCAGGGCGTCGTAGATGGGCTTGAGCTGTGCCTTGCGTTCGACCAGTTTGTCCAGTCGCTGGGCCAGGCTGGCACGGTTGAAGGGCTTGGTCAGGTAGGCATCGGGCTCGTGCTCCAGGGCGCTGAGCACCATGGCCTGGCTGCTTTCGGCGGTCACCATGACGAAGATGCTGTGGGGGCTGAGCAGCTTGCTGGCGGCCAGCTCCTCGAGTACCTGCTGGCCGTTCTTGCCAGCGCCGAGGTTGTAGTCGTGCAGGATGATGTCGTACTTCTTCTGCCGGCACAGGGTCAGGGTTTCCTCACCCCGGTCCGCGGTGTCGATGTCCTGGGCTCCCATCTGGCGAAGCATGGCCTTCACCGAGCCGAGAAAGTCGGAGAAATCATCCACCACCAGGAAACGCTTGTGGCTGTAGTCGATCATGCTGTCGATCCTTGGGCCTTGTTCCAGTCGACTATCGAGAACGGCAGGCGTTGACGAAGCGTCGTTGACAGTCGGTCTGGAATGTTCGTTTGCAGCGCGCAGGCCGAGTGCGCCCCCTGTCGCTTCCCCCATAGTCCGGATCTGGCGGTCGCCCAGCGACCTGCCGCCCGGGCACTGCTCGGCAGGTACCCGGCGAAGAGACGTCGGCGCATCGCCCCGGCCGTGGCCCTAAGTGTAGTAGACCGGCCCAGGCCAACCATGCCGTCGCTCACCGGGCCGTGCGGCTGTGGGTTCCGAGGGTGGGGGAGCGGTCCGGGTAGGCGGTTTGCACCTGGTCGATGATGAAACGGCTGCGGGGCACCATAGGTATGCGGTTCATTTCTATCGTCAGGTCTTGCGCCGGCACGCAGTAGCGCATGTCGCGGCAGAGCAGGCGCACGCTCGATTGCAGCAGGTCGAGGGTGATCCATTCGCCTGGGCGGCGATGAGGGTGCGCAGGGTCGCCACCACCCTGGGTGATGAAGTCGAAGGGGGTGGCGTGCCGGTGCGTGAAGCGTTCAGGATTGAAGTCGTTCGGCCGTGGCCAGCGGGCCGGGTCACGGTTGGTGCCGAACACATCCAGCAGTACCCGCGTGCCTTGCTCGAAGCGGTAGCCTTGCCATTCGAAATCCTTGCGCACCCGGGCGGCAACGAACGGGAAGAACGCATAGAGCCGGCGCACCTCCTGCACGAATGGCGCGACGAAGGTCTCGTCGGTCATCAGGCGCAGCCGCCACTGCGGGTAGCGGTGCAGGCAAACCGCGGCCAGCGCGACGAAGTGGGCGACGGCGACGATGGGGCGCAGCAGGTTGAGCAGCTCGACGGCAGCGACGCGCTCTTCCAGCAATTGCCCGTCGGCGTCGCGGAACTCGCTGATCGCCCGCAGCGGCGAGGCGGGTGGCGCGGGGCGGCTGTCGTCGCGGTCAGCGCGAATCAACTCCGACGTCCAGCGCTCGGCCTGCTTGCGCCCGCGCCGGGCACACCAGTAGTCCAATACCGGCTTGCCGGCGCCCTCGATCATCGCCGCCAGTTGGCTGGTGCGCTGCTCCACCTCGGCCTCCGCCAACGGCACTCCGGCCCAGGCGCAGGCGGCGCGGCAGAACAGGCGCTGTACCTCGCCCAGCAATTCGACCCGCCCGGCCAGCGCCCAGTGCCGAATCGACGCCTGCCACTCTTGCTCGGCGAGCGTAACCAGCGACTGGATGCTGGCTGGCGTCATGAACGACATGAGCAATTGCTTGCGCGCCCGTTGGGTATCACCGTCCAGACCCTGCACGCCGCCCACACCCAGCAGGTTTCGTTGCAGCAGCAACGGAGCGGCGCTTTCCCGGCTGAACAGGTCCTGCTCGTGGAACAGTCGCGCCATTTCCGCGCCACTGAAGCAGAGCGTGCGTTGGAATAGCAGGCGCGTCTGGAAAAGGGGGCTGCGATAGCGTCGGCACCGATTGGCGATAAAAAAGTAGCCTTCCTTGAACAAAGCCAGTGAGCTTTCCAGAGAGGCATCGCGAGGAATCTGCGGCATTGTTTGGTCCCGGTTGGCGTGGGTGCAGGCGGCGAGTCGGCTGCCGAGTAAGGACGGCAAAGCACCGGTTAGAGCGCCTGTTTTCAGATCGACCACGGGGGGCGGGAATCGTTTTGGGGGTTTACTCGCGGGCAGCGACCGCTCATCCAACGGAGTGCACTTTTGCTGCCGGGCTTTTTCTACCAGGGACATCCTCAGCCTTGGAGGTACCGCCATGAACCGGACAGAAGACGCTCCGAAGAAGCCCGATGACCTGGCCAAGGACAGTCCCGCCGATGTGAAGCGGGCGATAAAGCGCAACCGCGAGGAGCTGAAGAACGGCGCACAGGTTCCGGGCGGGTCCTATGATGTCGACCCCGCCTACGCATCTGCCGCCGCAGCCGGCGCCGACGACTCCTTCGCCGGCGACCTCGACGAGCAACTTGACCAGCCGACTAAGTCGCCCTGAGCCGGCAGCCCGCCAGGGTGGCGGCGCTGCCCTGGCGACCGAGGACAATCTCTCCGCTTTCGCCTATACCTCAACAGCGAAAGGGCCAGGTTTGCCGTACCCGTTATCGGCCGAACATGTCTGCGATGGACAGCTCGCAGCTGGCCCATCGCCCGTTTGGGGCGACGAACATGAGCGGAATAACCGACAAGGAAAAGTTCACCGAACTACTGCAGAACATCCGCCACTACAGCACGCTGCGTTTCGCCATGCTGACGGTGTACATGGCAGCCAACGGCGGCATGCTTGGTACCTTCTTCGATTGCACATTCGCCTCGCGCAACCCTGACGTGCTGCCGCTGTTCCGAGTCGGCGGCATGGCGTTGGCCGCTGCGTTTCTGATCTTCGAAAGCGCCCTCAACCATAACCTCAGCGACTACTGGGACAGCGTCGAACGCTATGTGGGCAAGGCAGACGCCTTCGTCGCCAATCGCTCCCGGCTGTACAAGGCCAGCGTGCCGTTCGCCACCCACTCAATCTTCGTCCTGTCTGGACTGTTCTGGTGGTATTGGGCGGCGGATTTCTATCCGTGCAGGGAATAGCAGCCCGCACACCTCGGCGCCCGAAGCCATGCTGGCACGCCCGATAAGGCGACGACGCATAAAAAAAGCCCCACGACCGGAGCGGGTCATGGGGCGAAGCGGTCGATTGGTTCGACCGGGAGCATGGGGTTCAGGCCTGGGGTTGCCAGCCGCCACCCAGGGCCTTGTAGATGGCGACGATGCCGCGATAGAGATCGACTTCCGCCTGGGCTTGGGCGTCCTCGGCGGCCAGTCGCTCGCGTTCGGCATCCAGCAGTACGAGGAAGTCCGCGGTGCCTTCGCGGTAGCGGATCGCCGCCTGTTCGGCGGCTTCGCGGCTGGCTTCCGATTGGCGTAACAGGGCGAGCAGCCGCTGCTGGGTCTTGGCATAGTCGTTGAAGGCGTTTTCCGACTCTTCGAGAGCCAGCAGCACCTGCTGCTCGTACTGGGCGAGGGCGCCGTCCGCTTCGGCCTCGGCCCCGCGCAGCCGGGCGCGCACACTGCCCAGATCGAACGCTGCCCAGCTGATGCTCGGGCCGATGCTCCAGGCCCGCGCCGCGGAGGAGCCGATCTGCGACCCGCGCCCGGCGGTGAAGCCGAGGAAGCCGGAGAGGCTGACCCGCGGAAACAGGTCCGCCGTGGCGACACCGACGTTCGCCGTGGCGGCTGCCAACTGGCGTTCGGCGGCATGGATGTCCGGTCGGCGGCGCAGCAGTTCGGCAGCGTCGCCAATCGGCAGGGCCTTGGCGATGGCCGGCAGCTCGCTGGGCGAAAGGTCGACATCGAGCTGGTCCGGACGCTGGCCGAGCAGGGTGGCGATGCGGTGCCGGGCCCTGGCTTCCTCGGCCTGCAGGCGCGGCAGGCTGGCTTCGGTGGCAGCCAAGCGGGCATCGCTGCGCAGCACGTCGAGCTGGCTGCCGATGCCAGCCTCCCGCAGTTGCTCCGTCAGGCCGCGGGACTTGCGCTGGTTCTTCAGGTTGGCACGGGCGATGCGCTCGCGCAGCTGGGCACCGCGCAGGTTGCCGTAGGCGTCCACCAGTTCGGCGATAAGACTGACCTGCAGCTGATAGAGCTCGGCCTCTGTGGCTTCCACCTGCGCCTCGCTGGCTTCGATCTGGCGCCGGATGCGGCCGAACAGGTCCAGCTCCCAGGCCATGTCCAGGCCCAGGTCGTAGCGCTCGGTCCTTACCCGGTCCTCGCCCAAGCCTGGCTGCTGGCCCTTGCCGATATCGGCGCTGGCGCGGCTGGTCACGGTAGGCACCAGGTCGTTGGCCGCATCGTCGCGAATCGCCCGTGCCGCCCGCAGGCGGGCAAAGGCGACGCGCAACTGGCGGTTTTCCGCCAGGGCCCGTTCGACCAGGGCATCGAGGGTCGGGTCCTCGAACTGGTGCCACCAGGCCGCCTCGAAGCGGGAGCGGTCGTAACTCGCCGCTTCGGCATGGGCCAGCTTGGCCGGTGCGGTCGCGGGGGCCCGATAGTCCGGGCCGACGGCACAGGCGCCAAGGGCCAGCGCAAGCAGCGCCGGTGCGAATACCTTGATCATGCGTGGGCCTCCTTGAGCGAGACGGCTTTCTTCGCTTCGCGGGTTTCCACGAAGGCGCGAATCAGCAGATAGAACACCGGGGTCAGCAGCAGGCCGAAGAACGTCACCCCGAGCATGCCGGAGAACACTGCCACGCCCATGGCATAGCGCATCTCGGCACCGGCGCCGGAGGACAACACCAGGGGCACCACACCCATGATGAAGGCGAAGCTGGTCATCAGGATCGGCCGCAGTCGCAGGCGGCAGGCCTCCAGCACCGCGCCCAGGCGATCCATGCCTTCCTCCTGCTTGTCCTTGGCGAACTCGACGATGAGGATGGCGTTCTTGCAGGCCAGCCCCACCAGCACGATCAGGCCGATCTGGGTGAAGATGTTGTTGTCGCCGCCGGAGAGAATCACCCCGGTGATGGCCGACAGCAGCGTCATCGGCACGATCAGGATCACCGCCAGCGGCAGGCTCCAGCTCTCGTACTGGGCGGCCAACACCAGGAAGGCCAGCAGCACGCAGAGCGGGAAGACGAACATGGCGGTGTTGCCGGCAAGGATCTGCTGGTAGGTCAGCTCGGTCCATTCGAAGGTCATGCCGTTGGGCAATTCCTCGCGCAGCAGTTTCTCGATCGCCGCTTCGGCCTGGCCCGAGCTGTAGCCGGGCGCGGCAGCGCCATTGATCTCGGCGGTGAGGAAGCCGTTGTAGTGCATCACCCGGTCCGGCCCCGAGCTGTTGGACACCTTGACGAAAGTGGACAGCGGCACCATCTCGCCACGGTTATTGCGCACCTTGAGCTGGCCGATCTGCTCCGGCTCCAGGCGGAACTTCTGCTCGGCCTGCACGTTGACCTGATAGGTGCGGCCGAAACGGTTGAAGTCGTTGGCATACAGCGAGCCCAGGTAGACCTGCATGGTGTCGAAGATGTCGTTGATCGCCACGCCGTGGGTCTTGGCCTTCTCCCGGTCGATGTCGGCATCGATCTGCGGCACGTTGACCTGGTAGCTGGTGAACAGCGACATCGGATCGAGTTCCGGCAATTGGCGCGCTTTGGCGAGGATGCTCTGGGTCTGCTTGTACAGTTCCTCGTAGCCCAGGCTGCCACGATCCTGCACCTGCAGGCGGAAGCCGCCGATGGTGCCCAGCCCCATGACCGGCGGTGGCGGGAAGATAGCGATGAAGGCGTCCTGGATTTGCGCGAACCGCCCGTTCAGCTCGGCAGCGATGGCGTTGGCGCTCATCGAGGGGTCCTTGCGCTGGTCGAACGGCTTGAGCGGGGTGAACACGATGCCGCTGTTCGGACTGTTGGTGAAGCCGTTGATCGACAGGCCAGGGAAGGCCACGGTGTTTTCGATGCCGGGGTGCTCGGCGGCGATCTCCGACATGCGTTTGATCACCGCTTCGGTACGGTCGAGGGTGGCCGCGTCCGGCAACTGGGCGAAAGCCACCAGGTACTGTTTGTCCTGCTGCGGCACGAAGCCGGTCGGCGTGCTGGCAAAGCCCAGGTAGCCCAGGCCGACCAGGCCCGCGTAGACCACCAGGGCGATGCCGCTGCCGCGCAGGACCCGGCGCACGGTGCCGACATAGCCACGCCCGGCACGTTCGAACACGCGGTTGAAAGGCTGGAACAGCCAGGCGCCGAAGAGCTTGTCGAGCAGCCGGGAGAAGCCGTCCTTGGGCGCATCATGGCTGCGCAGCAAGGCGGCGGCGAGGGCCGGCGACAGGGTCAGCGAATTGAACGCGGAAATCACCGTGGAGATCGCGATGGTCAGTGCGAACTGCTGGTAGAACTGCCCGGACAGGCCGGAGATGAACGCCGTCGGCACGAACACTGCGCAGAGCACCAGGGCGGTCGCGATGATCGGCCCGGTCACTTCCTTCATGGCTTGCTTGGTGGCCTCCACCGGCGTCTTGCCGAGGCCGATGTTGCGCTCGACGTTCTCCACCACCACGATGGCGTCGTCCACCACGATGCCGATGGCCAGGACCAGGCCGAACAGCGACAGCGCATTCAGCGAGAAACCGAACATGTGCATGATGGCAAAGGTGCCGATCAGCGACACCGGCACGGCGGCCAGCGGGATGATCGAGGCGCGCCAGGTCTGCAGGAACAGGATCACCACCAGCACCACCAGCACGATGGCTTCCAGCAGCGTGTGCACCACCGCCTCGATGGAGCCGCGCACGAAGATGGTCGGGTCGTAGACGATTTCGTAGTCGACGCCCTGGGGGAAGTCCTGCTTCAGCTCGGCCATGCGTTCGCGCACCAGGTCGGAGATGGCGATGGCGTTGGAACCGGGGCGCTGGAAGATCGGGATGGCCACCGCCGGCTTGTTGTTGAGCAGCGAGCGCAGGGCGTATTGGCTGGAGCCCAGCTCGATACGAGCGATGTCCTTCAGACGGGTAATTTCGCCGTTTTCGCCAGCCCGCACGATGATGTTCTCGAATTCCTCCTCGTTGACCAGGCGACCTTTGGTATTGATCGACAGCTGGAAGCTGGTCTCGCCGGGGGCGGGCGGCGCGCCGAGGGCGCCGGCGGCGACCTGGCGGTTCTGCTCGCGAATGGCGTTGACCACATCGCTGGCGGTGAGGTTGCGCGACGCGGTCTTGTTCGGGTCGAGCCAGACTCGCAGCGAGTAGTTGCCCAGGCCGAACAGCTGCACGTCGCCGACGCCTTCGAGCCGCGCCAGTTCGTCCTTGATGTTCAAGGCGGCGTAGTTCGACAGGTAGAGCATGTCGTAGCGGTCGTCCGGCGAGGTCAGGTGCACCACCATGGTCAGGTCGGGCGATGCCTTGTCCACCGTCACGCCGAGCCGCTGCACCTCGGTGGGCAGGGTCGGCATGGTGCGGGTGACGCGGTTCTGCACCTGCACCTGCGCCTTGTCCAGATCAGTGCCGATGGCAAAGGTGAGGGTGAGGGTCATTTTGCCGTCGGCGGTACCCTGGGAGGACATGTAGAGCATGTTCTCCACCCCGGTGATGGCCTGCTCGAGCGGCGAAGCGACGGTCTCGCCGATCACCTTGGGGTTGGCGCCGGGAAAGCTGGCGCGCACCACCACGGTGGGCGGCACCACGTCCGGGTATTCGCTGATCGGCAGCTGGAACAGCGAGATGGCGCCGCCGATCAGGATGATCAGCGACAGCACGGCGGCGAAAATCGGCCGCTGGATGAAGAATTGCGAGAAATTCATGGCCTGGTTCCCTGGTTAGCCGCGCGGCGTTTCGGCGGCGTTCTGCTTGGCGACCTTGGGTGCTTCGGCGGCCTGGATGGCGCGGCGTTGTTCCTTGAGCTGGGCGAGGGTCTGCTCGTCGGCCATCGGCACTTTCTGCGCCTCTACCGGCATGCCCGGGCGCACGCGCTGCAGGCCGTTGACGACGATGTTGTCCTGCGGACCGAGGCCGTCGCGCACGATGCGCAGGCCTTGCAGCTTCGGCCCCAGTTCGATGGCGCGGTACTGCACGGTGCCGTCGTCGCCGAGCACCAGGGCGAACTTCTTGCCGAGGTCGGTTCCCACGGCGGTGTCCTGGATCAGCACGGCGTCGTAGGTGGCGCTACCCACCAGTTTCAGGCGGGCATACAGGCCGGGGGTGAAGCGGCCATCGGCATTGTCGAACACCGCGCGGCCACGAATGGTGCCGGTGCGCGGGTCGACCTGGTTGTCGACGAAGTCCATGTGGCCGAGGTGCGGGTGGCCATCCTCGTTGGAGAGGCCCAGGTAGACCGGGCTCTGCTCGCCACGCTCGCCCTGGCGGGCCAGTTCGCTGTACTTGAGGAACACGCGCTCGTCGGCATCGAAGTAGGCGTAGACCTTGTCGGTGGACACGAGCGTGGTGAGCAGACTCTGCCCCGCGTTGACCAGGTTGCCGGCGGTCACTTCGGCCCGGCCGACGCGGCCATCGATGGGCGCGCGAACCTCGGTGAAGCTCAGGTTCAGCCGCGCCGCTTCCAGCTGCGCCTCGGTGGCGGCGACGGCCGCGCGGGCTTCCTGGGCGGCACTGGCGCGGGCGTCGGCCAACTCGGCGGAAATTGCATTGCTCTTGCGCAGGCGCTCGCCGCGCTGGGCTTCGCTGGCGGTGCGGGTCTGGTTGGCGCGGGCTTGCTGCAGTTGGGCTTCCAGGCGCTTCACTTCGGCCGCGAAGGGACGCGGGTCGATCTGGAACAACAGGTCGCCTTTTTTCACTCGCGAGCCCTCGTCGAAGGCCACGCGGTCGATCAGGCCGGAGACGCGGGGGCGGATCTCCACCGATTCCGGGGCCTCCAGGCGCCCGGTCAGCTCATCCCACTCGGTGATCGGCTGCTGGATCACCTGGGCCACGCTGACCTGCGGCGCGGGCATCGCCGGGGTGGCTTCGGGGGCGCGTCCGCAAGCGCCGAGGACCAGGAGGGCCAGGGCGAGAAGGGGAAAGCGCAGGGCGTTCAATGACTGTTCCATGTGGGCTCCGCAAGTCGAATCTATCGGTAGGCGCTGCGAAGTCTGCTGGCTAGAGCGGCTCGGCACGAATCGAATGGTGCGAAGTTAGTTATCACTGCCGCTGATGATTGCCGCAGTGGCATTGATAATTGGCTATGGCACGGCGCCCAGGAGGTTGTATGCTTGCCAAATGGCCGCCGCCATGCAGCCACCTGGCAATAGAGGACTCCGCCATGCACGCCACACTGTCCGATCTTCCCCTGTTCCATGCGCCGCAACAGAACGCTCCCTCGATCTGGAGCCTGCTCGGCCTGCCTTCGGAAACGCCGCAATTGCAGGCGGAAATCCAGAAGGGAGTGAACTACAAGACGGTGGAGTCCTTCGCCAAGCAGGCCATGCTCGACACCAGCATCATTCTCAAAACCATCCACCTGAGCGGCCGTACCCTGGCCCGGCGCAAAGAGAGCGGCCGCCTGCAGCCGGAGGAGAGCGACCGACTGGTGAGCTTTCTGACGGTCTACGACGCCGCCCTGCGGCTGTTCGGCGGTAACCCGGAGAAGGCCGCCAAATGGCTGAACAGCCCGGAGCGGGCACTCGGCGGGCAGTGTCCGATTGACGATGTGCGGACCGAGCTGGGTACCCGTGAGGTGCTGCGGCTGATCAATCGCCTCGAACACGGCATCTTCGTGTGAAGCTCTATCGCATCAGCAAGCGGCGTTACCTGTCCGGCTGCTGGAGCGGCGTCGGGGCGGAAACCTACGGTGGCCGCTGGAACAGCCCCGGCCGCCGCGCGGTGTATTGCGCCGGGTCGATTTCCCTGGCGATCCTCGAAGTGCTGGTGCACATCAAGGATGAAGAGACCCTGAACGAATTCGCCCTGCTGGAGATCGACGTACCGCGGGAGGCATTGATGCAACTCGCTCCGCTGCCGGAGCAGTGGAATGCGGAGCCCATCGCCGGCGCCTCGCAAGCGGCCGGCGATGCCTGGCTCGACAGTCTCGCGTCGATGGGACTGGTGGTGCCTTCGGTAGTGGTGCCGCAGGAGCGCAACGTGCTGCTCAATCCGTTGCACCCTGATTTCCAGCGCTGCCTGGGCACGGCCGCCGAGGTCGACCTGCGCTTCGACCCGCGCCTTCTGTAGGGCCGACAGACCGTTGGAAACCTATCTGCGTTGGCAATGACTGCGTTAGCAGGTTGGATCGCCAGCCCGGCTCGTTTGAAGCGCGTAAAGTCGGGTACGACCCCGGCGGCTTCCTCGCCTGTTTTTTGCGGGGCCGCCTAGGCCTTTTGTCTTACCTGCCTCGCAGACGCTTTTCAACGGGCTGCTAGAGGCTGTCCGGGTCGCCGATGAACATCTGGATACGCGAGCGCAACCAGCGCTCGGCCGGATCGTTGTCCTGGGCTCCGCGCCAGGCCATGGAGAGTTCGAAGGCGCGCGGCGTGTCGAACGGCAATTTCTCGGCGCGCAGGCCCCCGGCGGCGGCGAGCACCTCGGCGGCGTAATCGGGCACCGTGGCGACGATGTCGGTGCCGGCGATCAGGCTGCCCAGTCCGTTGAACTGCGGCACCGCCAATACCACCTTGCGCTTGCAGTCGATCAGCGCCAGTTCCTCATCGATGAAACCATTCAGGTCGCCAGCGAAGGACACCATCGCATGGGGGCGTGCGCAGTAGTCGGCCAGCGTCATCGCGCCGGGAATCGAGTCGGCACGCAGCAGCATCGGCCGGCTGCGGCGCAGGGTCTTGCGCTTGGCGTTGGCCGGTAGTTCGTCGGTATAGCTGACGCCCACGGAGATTTCCCCCGATGCCAGCAGGCTCGGCATCAGCAGGTAGTTGGCGCGGCGCACCACCAGCACCACTCCCGGCGCCTCGGTGCGCAAGCGTTTGAGCAGGGGGGGCAGCAAGGCGAACTCGACGTCGTCGGACAGGCCGATGCGGAACACCGCGGTGCTGGTGGCCGGGTCGAAGTCGGCGGCGCGGCTGATGGCGGTGGAGATCGAGTCCAGCGCCGGGGAGAGCAGGGCGAAGATCTCCTGGGCCCGTGCGGTAGGCTCCATGCTGCGGCCGGTGCGCACGAACAACGGGTCGTCGAACAGGGTACGCAGGCGCGCAAGGGCCGCGCTGATGGCCGGCTGGCCGAGGAACAGCTTCTCCGCGGCGCGGGTCACGCTGCGTTCGTGCATCAGCGTTTCGAACACGATCAGCAGGTTGAGGTCAACACGGCGTAAGTCGTTGCGGTTCATTCCCTGTTCACTCGAAGTCGCTGGGTAGACGATTGACTGGGGGACAATAGTAAAGCGGATGAGTGGCTTGCACATGACCATTTCACGCTATCAAATGGCAGTAGGGGTTTTAATGCCGCCTTCGGCCTGGTATTCAGGCAGCCCAGCGCCGGTGCGGTGTAATCACTGCCGGGCATGACAACTATCAATAGCGACGGGTAGTGTTGTCTGGCAGCAGGGGCTAGAGTCCCTACCCAATGAAGTGTCAATCCGTGATCCGAGGTTAGCGATGCCACGCATGATCCGTTTTCATCAGTTCGGCCCGGCCGATGTGCTCAAGATCGAGGAATCCCCCTTGCGGCATCCGGCGGCTGGCGAAGTGCTGATACGCGTCGAGGCGCTCGGGGTGAGCTGGAACGACGTGCTCTGGCGGCAGGACCTGGCGCCGCAGCACGCCCGCCTGCCGGCCGGCATTGGCAGCGAGCTGGCCGGCGTGGTGGAGGCCCTTGGCGAAGGCGTGAGCGACCTGGCCGTTGGTGACCGGGTCGCCAGCTTTCCGGCCCATAGCGTCAACGACTATCCGGCCTATGGAGAACAGGTGGTGCTGCCGCGCACCGCGCTGACCCGTTATCCGCAGCAGCTCGGCCCGCTCGAAGCCTGCGTGCACTACACCCCTTTGCTGATCGCCTATTTCGGGTTTGTCGAGCTGGCGCGCCTGCAGGCCGGCCAGCACGTGCTGATCACCGATGCCGCCCATTGTTCCGGCCCGGCCGCGCTGCAGCTGGCCAAGGCGCTGGGTGCCCAGGTCTTTGCCAGTACCGCGGATGCGGAGGATCGCGACTATCTGAAAGCCCTTGGTGCGGACCAGGTGATCGTCACCGAGGAACAGGACCTGGTCGGGCGTATCGCCAAGCTCACCGATGGCAATGGCGTGCAGGTGGTGCTGGATGCCTGTGGCGGGCCGCAGATGGGGTTGCTGGGCGACGTGATGGCTCCGTGCGGCAAGCTGATCCTCTATGGCCTCAATGGCGGCAACCAGACGCCTTTCCCCGCCTGCGCGGCATTCAAGAAGAATTTCAAGTTCTTCGTGCACTGCCTGCAGGACTTCACCGGCCAGCCTGAGCTCGGCATTGCTCAGGACAAGGCCGCCCTGGAGCGGGCACTGGTCCATATCAACCAGCTCACCGCCGACCGGCTGCTGCCGACGCAGATCGACCGCGTCTTCCCCTTTGCCGAGGTGCAGGACGCTCACCGCTACATGGAAACCTGCCCCAAGCGCGGCCGCGTCGTGCTGCAAGTCAGCCAGTGACAGCTTCGGCGTAGTCCAGCCTTCTCCCGATACTCGTCGCCACGCGCCGAGAGCGCCGGCGGCGCCAGCCTGTCTGCCACCGTGATCCCGGTGGAAACTTTTCCCCTCGCGTGCCAGTCCTCCCAATACCAGCTTTGTTTCAGCACTGGAGGACGCTTTCATGTCGCAAGCCAAGCAGACGCTCCCGCCGCAGCATCAGCAAGAGCCGCATGGCAAGGAAAGCCAGATGGATCCCCGCCCGCAATACAAGGCCGATGAATACCGGGCCGCAGGCAAGCTGCAAGGCAAGGTGGCCCTGATCACCGGTGGCGACAGCGGCATAGGCCGCGCCGTCGCCGTGATCTATGCCAAGGAGGGGGCGGACGTCGCCTTGCTCTACCTGGGGCACCACGACGACGCCGAGCAGACCCGCCAGGAAGTCGAAAAGCTCGGCCGGCGCTGCCTGTGCCTGGCCGGCGACGTGGCCGACGGCGCATTCTGCCGCCAGGCGGTGAGCGAGACAGTCGATAAGCTCGGGCACCTGGACATCCTGGTCAACAATGCCGGCGAGCAGCACCCGCAGAAGAGCCTGGAAGACATCGACGAAGAGCAGTGGGAGCGCACGTTCCGCACCAACATCTTCGGCATGTTTCACCTGACCAAGGCGGCGTTGCCGAAGATGAAGGCCGGCGCCGCCATCATCAATACCACTTCGGTGACCGCCTACAAGGGCAACCCGGTGCTGATCGACTACTCGGCCACCAAGGGCGCGATCACCAGTTTCACCCGCTCGCTGTCGCTGAACCTCGCGCCGCGCGGCATCCGCGTCAATGCCGTGGCCCCAGGGCCGATCTGGACGCCGCTGATCCCCTCCACCTTCGAGGAGGAAACCGTGGCCCATTTCGGCGCCAACACGCCAATGCAGCGCCCCGGACAGCCCGAGGAGGTGGCGCCGGCCTACGTCTACCTGGCCAGCAACGACTCCTCCTATGTCAGCGGCCAGGTGCTGCACATCAACGGCGGTTCCGTCATCAACGGCTAGGAGGCGGCCATGGCCAGGGTGATCTGGAAAGGCGCTGTCAGCTTCGGCCTGGTGCATATCCCGGTGGCCCTGGTTCCGGCGACCCGCAGCCAGGGCATCGACTTCGACTGGCTGGACAAGCGCAGCATGGACCCGGTGGGCTACAAGCGCGTCAACAAGGCCACCGGCAAGGACATCGACAAGGAAAACATCGTCAAGGGCGTTGAGTACGAGAAGGGCCGCTACGTGGTGATCAGCGAGGAGGAAATCCGCGCCGCGCACCCCAAGACCACGCAGACGGTGGAGATCATCGCCTTCGTCGAGGCGGCGGAAATCCCCCTGCTGTACATCGACCGCCCCTACTACCTGGCCCCGGACCGGCGCGGCGAAAAGGTCTACGGGCTGCTGCGCGAGGCCCTGAGCGCCACCGGCAAGGCCGGCTTGGCCAAGGTGGTCATGCACACCAAGCAGCACCTGGCGGTGGTGATGCCGATGGGTGAGGCGCTGGTGCTCAACACCCTGCGCTGGGCGGACGAAGTGCGTGGCGTCGAGGCGCTGGAGCTGCCCGACGCGGCCATCAAGCCCGATCTGAAGAAGGGTGAGCTGGACATGGCCAAGCGCCTGGTGGAGGACATGAGCGAGGCGTGGAATCCCGAGCAGTACCGCGACAGCTTCCAGGACGAAATCATGGCGCTGGTCGAGCGCAAGGCGAAGGAGGGCAGGATCGAAGCGGTGGCCACGGTGGAGGCCGAGGGCGAGCGCCGCGCTGCCGACGTGATCGACCTGACCGAGTTGCTCAAGCGCAGCCTGGCAGGCAAGGGCGAGGACGACGACGACGGCGAGGCCAAGGCGTCGAAGCGGCCCCGCAAGAGTTCGCCAGCCAAGCCTGGCAAGCGCAAGACCGGTTGACCCCAGACCTGAGCGACAGGAGTGGCGATGGCCAAGTCCCTGAGCGAATACCAGCGCAAGCGCGATTTCTCGATCACCAGCGAGCCGGAGGCGCAACCGCCGCGCAAGACCAGACGCAGCCAGGGTACCTTGCAGTTCGTCATCCAGAAGCACGCAGCGCGTCGGCTGCACTACGATTTTCGCCTCGAACTGGACGGCACCCTGAAGAGCTGGGCGATACCCAAGGGCCCCTGCCTGGACCCGAAGGTCAAGCGACTGGCCGTGCACGTGGAAGACCACCCGCTGGGCTACGCCAGTTTCGAGGGCAGCATTCCCGAAGGCCAATACGGAGCCGGCGACGTCATCGTCTGGGACCGGGGCGTCTGGTGCCCGGAAGATGCCGACCCGGCGGCCGCCTACCGGGCCGGCAAGCTCCGGTTCACCCTCGAAGGCGAGAAACTCGCCGGTGGTTGGGCACTGGTGCGTACTCACCTGCGGGGCAGCGGCGACAAGGAGCAGTGGCTGCTGATCAAGGAGCGGGACGAGACGGCGCGGCCCGCAACCGAGTACGACATCGTCGAGGCGCGCCCCGAGAGCGTGCTGAGCGACACTCGAATCGCGAGCAAACCGGCGGCACGCTCCGGCAAGGCTGGGCAGCCACGACAGTTGGCGGGTGCCCGCAAGGCCGCGCTGCCGGAAGCGCTGAAGCCGGAACTGGCCACCCTGGTCAGCGAGCCACCCGAAGGCGACTGGCGCTACGAAATGAAGTTCGATGGCTATCGCCTACTGGCGCGCATCTCCGACGGCCAGGTGCGTCTGTTCACCCGCAATGGCCACGACTGGACCGCCAAGCTGGAGGCGCAAGCCCGGGCCTTGGCGGAGCTGGATCTGGATTCCGCCTGGCTGGATGGCGAAATCGTCGTGCTCGACGAACGCGGCATGCCCAACTTCCAGGCGCTGCAGAACGCCTTCGAAACCCAGCGCAGCCAGGGCATCGTTTATTACCTGTTCGACATCGCCTATTGCAACGGCATGGACCTGCGCAAGACTCCGCTCGAGCAACGCAGGGCGCTGCTGGGCGGCTTGCTCAAGGGACGCAAGCCGGGCTTGCTGCGCTATTCCGAAGACTTCGACGCCCATCATCAGGACATCCTCGAAAGCGCCTGCACGCTGTCCCTGGAAGGCGTGATTGGCAAGCGCGCCGGCAGCCCCTATGTGTCCCGTCGCAGCGGCGACTGGATCAAGCTCAAGTGCAAGCATCGCCAGGAATTCGTGATCGGCGGCTACAGCCAGCCGAAAGGCAGTCGCAGCGGCTTCGGCGCCCTGCTGCTGGGCGTGCACGATGAGCAGGGCGGTCTGCGCTATGCCGGGCGGGTCGGTACCGGCTTTACCGAGGCGAGCCTGAAAGCCCTGCACCAGCGCATGAGCGAACTGGAGACAGCGAAGCCGGCGTTCGCCAACCCGCCTACCGGCAGCGAGGCGCGGGGAGTTCGCTGGCTGGAGCCGGCGCTGATCTGCGAAGTGGAATTCGCCCAGTGGACCGACGAGGGCATCGTGCGGCAAGCGGTATTCAATGGCCTGCGGGAGGACAAGCCGGTGCGACAGATCGTTCACGAAACGCCGGCCGGCCCGCCACCGGCCAAGCGCCGCGAGGAGGTGGCCGGCATAGCCATCAGCCACGGCGAGCGGGTCATCGACGCGCAGAGCGGCACCGCCAAGTTCGGTCTCGCCGAGTTCTATCTGCATATTGCAGAGTGGGTTTTGCCCGAGTTGCAAAAGCGTCCGCTGTCGATCCTGCGAGCGCCCGAAGGTGTCGGCGGCGAGCAATTCTTCCAGCGCCACGCGGACAAGCTGGCGATTCCACACATGGGCCAGATCCAGCACGAGCCGGGGGAAGCGCCGCTGATGCAGATCGACAGCCTGGAGGCGCTGGTCGGCGCGGTGCAGATGGGCACCATCGAACTGCACACCTGGAACGCCCGGAGCGACCGCATGGATCGCCCGGACCGCATGATCTTCGACCTCGACCCGGACCCCGCGCTGCCTTGGCGCAGCATGCTGGAAGCCACCCAACTGACCCTGGCCGTGCTGGACGAACTGGGGCTGAAGAGCTTTCTCAAGACCAGTGGCGGCAAGGGCATGCACCTGGTGGTGCCGCTGGCCCGCCGCCATGATTGGGAGGAGGTCAAGCGCTTCGCCAAGGGCATCAGCCTGCATATGGCCAAGGTGCTACCGGAACGTTTCGCCGCGAAGATGGGCCCGAAGAATCGGGTCGGCAAAATCTTCATCGACTACCTGCGCAACCAGGAAGGCGCCAGCACGGTCGCCGCCTACTCTGTCCGCGCGCGCCCAGGCTTGCCGGTATCGGTACCCATCGCGCGCGATGAGCTGCCATCGATCAAGGACGCCGGGCAATGGACAGTGGCCAATCTGGAGCAACGCCTCTCCACACTGAGCGCAGACCCCTGGGCCGATTACGCCCATGATCAATCCATCACCCAGGCGATGCGCAGGCAGCTGGGGGTCTAGTAACGGCAACTGTGTTGTTGTAGCAATCCACAGCGCACCTTCAATCGACACCGTCATACCGGCGCAGGCCGGTATCCAGAGCAGGCAACTCGGTACCAGTTGAAACCATCACGACTCCAGGGTACTTCGCCGGGGTGACGGGCTGGTTGGTAGCGGAGTCAGGGTGAACTGCGAGCCGCGTGCTTCCTTGGGCTCGGCATCAGGCTTCCGTGTCGTAGCAATCTACGGCGCACCTTCAACCCACTCCGTCATACCGGCGCAGGCCGGTACCCAGGAGCAGGCGACTCGGCGCCAGTTGGAAGCATCGTGAATCCCGGGCACTCCGCCTGGACCCCGGCTTTCGTCGGGGGCGGGCTGGTGAGGGTCGTGGAGTGGAGCAAATGAGGGGGCACGGAGAATCGGGACTCTGTCCGGAGCGGGTGAGATCAATCCCCCAGCGGTTCGTCCTCCAGCTTGCCGTTGCTCGGTGAGCCGGGCTTGACCTCTTCATGAGGCTCGTAGTCCGGGCCCAGGCGCATGTCGCGGGGGTTGCCCGGATCGTTGTGCACGATGGGGTCCGGTTGGGGAATGTCGGCGTGCTGATTCATCAGCGTTCTCCTGTCTGCTCGGCGGGCGACGGCCCTGTGTGGAATTGAATCAGGCCGCCTCGATAAGTTCCTGTTTTGCCCGGCAGCAGGCGATGGGCGGCGCGGCCTGGATCGGTGAACTTTTGGCGGCAGGTCCGTTCGGAATATTCAGGGTCGGTGATTACCGGCGCAGTCCCTGAGAACACAGCCTCCGTGTTAGCAGCTACGCCACCGGCAGGCCACGTGGCCCATTGGGCTGCAACACGGGGCAGCTATCCCAGCGATCTACTGGAGCCTGAGGAGAGTTGCTCGATGAGCGATGCCAAGCAGCAGCCAGCCAGCCACGCACCCTTGCCCCTGGACGATGCCATGCGCCTGCCGCGCATCGCCATCGAGGGCACCGAGCCGGTGCTCGATGGGGGACGCTTCGCGGTCAAGGCGGTGGCTGGCCAGACGATCACGGTGAAAAGCACGATTTTCGCCGATGGCCACGAGCAGTTGGCCGCGATCCTCGGCTGGCGCCTGGAAGGCGAGGACAACTGGCATGTAACGCGCCTGACGCATCTGGGCAACGACCTCTGGCAAGGCCAGTTCACGCCGCTCAAGGTCGGCCGGCACCAGTTCGTCGTCGAGGCCTGGTGGGACCGCTTCGAAACCTATCGCTACGACCTGTCGAAAAAGCATGCCGCCAGCCTGGACATCAGCCTGGAGCTGGAGGAGGGGCGGCTGATGCTGGCGGAGGCGGTCGAGCGCAGCCAGGGCGAGACCCGCCAGCAGCTCGCCGGCCTGCTGGAGCGGTTGAACAGAGGCATGGCCACCGAGCGCGCCGAACTGTTGCTGTCCGGCGAAGCCGCCTCGGCCATGGCCGCCGCCGATGCCCATGCGCACCGCACCCACAGTCCGGTCTACCCGCTGGAAGTGGAGCGGCCGCTGGCATTGTTCGCCAGCTGGTACGAGCTGTTTCCGCGCTCGGCCACCAGCGAGGCGTCGCGCCACGGCACCTTCGACGACGTGATCCAGCGCTTGCCGATGATCCGCGACATGGGCTTCGACGTGCTGTATTTCCCGCCGATCCACCCCATCGGCCGCAAATTCCGCAAGGGCCCCAACAATACCCTGCAGGCCGGCCCTTACGACCCCGGCAGCCCCTACGCGATTGGCAGCGAGGAGGGTGGCCACGACGCCATCCACCCGCAACTCGGCACCCGCGAGGACTTCCGTCGGCTGGTTGCCGCGGCAGCCGAGCACGGTCTGGAGATCGCGCTGGACTTCGCCATCCAGTGCTCCCAGGACCATCCCTGGCTCAAGGAACACCCCGGCTGGTTCACCTGGCGGCCGGACGGCACCATTCGCTATGCGGAGAACCCGCCGAAGAAATACCAGGACATCGTCAACGTCGACTTCTACGCCGAGGAGGCGATGCCGGACCTCTGGCTGGCGCTGCGCGACGTGATCGCCGGCTGGGTCGACGAGGGCGTGAAGATCTTCCGCGTCGACAATCCCCACACCAAGCCGCTGCCGTTCTGGGAATGGCTGATTGCCGACATTCGCGCCAAGCATCCGGAGGTGATCTTCCTCTCCGAGGCCTTTACCCGGCCAGCGATGATGGCGCGCCTGGGCAAGGTCGGCTTCAACCAGAGCTACACCTACTTCACCTGGCGCAATACCAAGCAGGAACTGGCCGACTACTTCACCGAGCTGAACCGGCCGCCGCTGCGCGATTGCTTCCGGCCGAACTTCTTCGTCAACACCCCGGACATCAACCCGTTCTTCCTGCAGACCTGCGGGCGGCCCGGCTTTCTCATCCGCGCCGCGCTGGCGACCATGGGGTCGGGGCTGTGGGGCATGTACTCGGGCTTCGAGATCTGCGAGTCGGCGGCCTTGCCCGGCAAGGAGGAATACCTCGACTCGGAGAAATACCAGATCCGTCCGCGCGACTACGGTGCGCCGGGAAACATCGTCGCCGAGATCGCCCAGCTCAATCGCATCCGCCGGCAGAACCCGGCGCTGCAGACCCATCTTGGCTTCCAGACCTATCAGGCCTGGAACGACAACATCCTGTACTTCGGCAAACGTACTGCCGACCTCAGCAACTTCGTGCTGGTGGCCATCAGCCTGGACCCGCACAACGCCCAGGAAGCCCACTTCGAATTGCCGCTCTGGGAATTCGGCCTGCCCGACGATGCCGCCATGCACGGCGAGGATCTGATGACCGGCCACCGGTGGACCTGGCACGGAAAAATCCAATGGATGCGCATCGAGCCCTGGCAGACGCCATTCGGCATCTGGCGCATCCACCCCGACGGCGAACCGGAAATCATCGATCGCTGATACGCATTGCCGCCCGCAAGCCGGGGCAGGAAGGGGGAAGTCGCCGCAAGATCGCCCGTAAGGAGCAAAGAATGGCCAGACAGCGCAAGCCAGCCGCATTTATCGACGACCCGCTCTGGTACAAGGACGCCGTGGTCTACCAGGTACACGTGAAGTCGTTCTTCGACTCGAACAACGATGGGATCGGCGACTTTGCCGGCCTGATCGAAAAGCTCGACTACATTGCCCAGCTCGGCGTCAACACCATCTGGCTGTTGCCGTTCTATCCGTCGCCCCGGCGCGACGACGGCTACGACATCGCGGACTACCGAGGTATCCACCCGGACTACGGCGGCCTGGCCGATGCGCGCCGGTTCATCGCCGAGGCCCACCGGCGCGGCCTGCGCGTCATCACCGAGCTGGTGATCAACCACACCTCCGACCAGCATCCCTGGTTCCAGCGGGCACGCCGGGCCAAGCCGGGTTCGGCGGCACGCAATTTCTACGTATGGTCGGATACCAACCAGAAGTACCAGGGCACGCGCATCATCTTCCTCGACACCGAGACCTCCAACTGGACCTGGGACCCGGTGGCCGGCGCCTACTTCTGGCACCGCTTCTATTCCCACCAGCCGGACCTGAACTTCGACAATCCGCAGGTGATGAAGGAAGTCCTGAAGGTCATGCGCTACTGGCTGGACATGGGAGTCGACGGCCTGCGCCTCGACGCCATTCCCTATCTGGTGGAGCGCGACGGCACCAACAACGAGAACCTGCCGGAGACCCACGAGGTGCTCAAGCAGATTCGCGCCGAGATCGATGCCAACTACCCGGACCGCATGCTGCTGGCCGAGGCCAACCAGTGGCCCGAGGACACCCGGCCGTACTTCGGTGGCAACGAGCAAGGCAAAGGCGACGAATGCCACATGGCGTTCCACTTCCCGCTGATGCCGCGCATGTACATGGCCATCGCCCAGGAAGACCGCTTCCCGATCACCGACATCCTGCGCCAGACGCCGGAGATTCCCGACGACTGCCAGTGGGCGATCTTCCTGCGCAACCATGATGAGTTGACCCTGGAGATGGTCACCGACAAGGAACGCGACTATCTGTGGAACTACTACGCCGCCGACCGGCGCGCGCGCATCAACCTGGGTATTCGCCGGCGCCTGGCACCGCTGCTGGAGCGCGACCGCCGGCGCATCGAGCTGCTCAGCAGCCTGCTGCTGTCGATGCCGGGCACGCCGGTGCTGTACTACGGCGATGAAATCGGCATGGGCGACAACATCTACCTGGGCGACCGTGACGGTGTGCGCACGCCTATGCAGTGGTCGGTGGACCGCAATGGCGGTTTCTCCCGCGCAGATCCGGCCAGCCTGGTGCTGCCACCGATCATGGACCCGCTGTACGGCTACCAGACGGTGAACATCGAGGCACAGCAGCGCGACTCGCATTCGTTATTGAACTGGACCCGGCGCATGCTCGCCGTGCGCAAACAGCAGAAAGCCTTCGGGCGGGGCACGATGAAGATGCTGGCACCGTCCAACCGGCGCATCTTCGCCTACCTGCGCGACTACACCGGTCCGGATGGCAATCATGAAACCATTCTCTGCGTGGCCAACGTGTCCCGCGCCGCCCAGGCCGCCGAGCTGGAGCTGTCTGCCTATGCCGGCATGGTGCCGGTGGAAATGCTCGGCGGCAGTGCCTTCCCGCCGATTGGCCAGCTGCCTTACCTGCTGACCCTGCCGCCCTATGGCTTCTACTGGTTCCTGCTCGCCGCCGAGGCGCAGATGCCCAGTTGGCACCAAGAGCCGGTGGCGAGCATGCCGGAGTTTTCCACCCTGGTGCTCAAGCGCATCGAAGACCTGCTGCAGCCGCAGCCGCGCAAAGTACTGGAGAAGGAATCGCTGCCGGCCTACCTGCCCAAGCGCCGCTGGTTCGCCGGCAAGGACAAGCCGCTGGACGAGCTGCAGGTGGCCTATGCCGTGCCATTCGGCGACCCGCAGCAGCCATTGCTGCTCAGCGAGGTGGAGGTGGCCGGGGAACGCTATCAGCTACCGCTGGGCTTTCTCGCCGAGGAAGACTTCGGCACCGCGCTGCCGCAGCAACTGGCCCTGGCCCGGGTGCGGCGCGGCCGCCAGGTTGGCCTGCTGACCGATGCGTTCACCCTGGAAAGCTTCGTCTGGACCGTGCTGGGCATGCTGCGGGAGAACGCGGTCATGGCGTGTGGCGACGATCAGCTGCGCTTCGTTTCCACCGCGCAGTGGGACGATAGCGCACAGCTGCCACAGGATGCCGAAGTGCGCTACCTGTCCGCCGAGCAGTCGAACAGTTCGGTGGTGGTGGGCGGCGCACTGGTGCTCAAGCTGTTGCGGCGGGTGTCCGCCGGCGTGCACCCGGAGCTGGAAATGGTCAGCTACCTCGGCTCCCACGGGTTCTCCCACGTCGCCGCGGTACTCGGCGAGGTCACCCGTGTTTCCAAGGACGGCGCTCCCCATGCGCTGATGATCCTACAGCGCTTCCTGGACAACCAGGGCGATGCCTGGGAGTGGACCCAGACCACCCTGGACCGGGCCATTCGCGATGAGCTGTCCGGCGGCATGTCCAGCGTGGAAAACCAGTACGAAGCGCTGGCGGAGCTGGACCATTTCGCCGCCTTGCTCGGCCAGCGCCTGGGCGAGATGCACGTGGTGCTGGCGGAGGCCCGCGACAACCCGGACTTCGCGCCCGAACAGACCGGCAAGGGCGACTGCCAGGCACTGGCCGGCAGCGTCAAGGCCCAGGTGGAGCAAGCGCTCGACCTGCTGGCACAGCACCAGGGCGACCTGAACGACGCGGATCGCGAGTTCACCGAGCACCTGTTCAAACACCGCAAGGACCTGCTCGACGAAGTCGATCGGCTGGCCCAGCGCGTGGCCGGCGGCCTGCGCATCCGCGTGCATGGCGACCTGCACCTGGGACAGGTGCTGGTGGTACAGGGTGACGCCTACCTGATCGACTTCGAAGGCGAACCCTCGCGCACGCTGGCCGAGCGCCGCGCCAAGTACAGCCCGTTCAAGGATGTCTCCGGCGTGCTGCGCTCGTTCGACTACGCCGCCGCCATGACCATTCGCAACGCCCAGAGCAGCGATACCTCGGAGGAGGCCGACCAGACGCGCCGGCGTATCGCCGCCAGCTACCGGCACAGCGCCCGGGAGAACTTCCTCAACGGCTACCGCCAGGCCGCCGCGCAGATCCCCCATGCCTGGACCGAGCCGGACGGCGAGGACGCCGCACTGGCCCTGTTCAGCATGGAAAAGACCTCCTACGAGATCATCTACGAAGCCGAGCACCGGCCGAGCTGGCTGTCGGTACCCCTGCAGGGCCTGGCGACCTTGACGCAACAGTTATTCGGAGACCCGCAATGAGCGCAACACCCGACGACTCCCTCCTGCCCAGCGATGCCGACGTCGAGGCGTTGATTCGTGCCGAGCATGGCAATCCCTTTTCCGTGCTCGGGCCGCACCGCGACGGCGATGGGCTGATCATTCGGGCCTACCTGCCCGACGCCTTGTCGGTGAAAGTGATCGCCACCCAGGATCGGCAGGAGCTGGCTGACATGTCCACCACCCGCGTACCGGGGCTTTACTGCTGCCGTCTGGAACGCCCGGAGCCGTACCTGCTGCACATTCGCTGGGCTGGCGGCGAACAGCTCACCGAAGACCCCTATGGTTTCGGCCCGCTGCTCGGCGAGCTGGACCTGTACCTGTTCGCCGAAGGCAACCACCGCGATCTCGGCCACTGCCTCGGGGCGCAGCTGGCCGCCGTGGAGGGCGTGGAGGGAGTGCGCTTCGCCGTATGGGCGCCGAATGCCCGGCGCGTGTCGGTGGTGGGCAGCTTCAACGGCTGGGATGGCCGCCGCCACCTGATGCGTCAGCGCCATCCGACCGGGGTATGGGAAATCTTCGTGCCGCATATCGGCCCCGGCGAAACCTACAAGTACGAGATTCTTGGTCAGCACGGTCTGTTGCCGTTGAAGGCCGACCCCATGGCGCTGGCCAGCGAGGTGCCACCGGGCAACGCGTCCAAGGTCGCCGAACCCTTCGAACACGAATGGCGCGACCACACCTGGCTGGAGCAGCGCAGCGCGCGCCAGGCACCCACCGCGCCGATGGCGATCTACGAGCTGCATGCCGGCTCATGGCGGCGCGAGGGTGGGGAAGAGGGGCGCATCTATGACTGGCATGAGCTTGCCGAGCAGCTGATCCCTTACATCATCGAGATGGGCTTCACCCACATCGAGCTGATGCCGATCATGGAGCACCCGTTCGGCGGTTCCTGGGGCTACCAACCGCTCTCCCAGTTCGCCCCGACCGGGCGCTATGGCTCGCCGGCGGATTTCGCCGCCTTCGTCGATGCCTGTCACCAGGCCGGCATCGGCGTGATCCTCGATTGGGTGCCGGCGCATTTCCCCACCGACGAACACGGCCTGGGTCGCTTCGACGGCACTGCGCTGTACGAGTACGAACACCCCTTCGAAGGCTTCCACCAGGACTGGGACACCTACATCTACAACCTGGGCCGTACCGAAGTGCACGGCTTCATGCTGGCCTCGGCGCTGTTCTGGCTCAAACAGTTCCATATCGATGGGCTGCGGGTGGATGCCGTGGCTTCGATGCTCTACCGCGACTATTCGCGCAAGGATGGTGAGTGGATACCCAACCGCTACGGCGGGCGCGAGAACCTGGAGGCCATCGACTTCCTGCGCCATCTCAACGACGTCGTCGCGTTGGAAGCACCGGGCGCCCTGGTGATCGCCGAGGAATCCACCGCCTGGCCCGGCGTCACTCGTCCCACCAGCGAGGGTGGCCTGGGCTTCAACTACAAGTGGAACATGGGCTGGATGCACGACACCCTCAGCTACATGGCCGAAGACCCGATCCACCGCTTCTATCACCACCACAAGATGACCTTCGGCCTGGTCTACGCCTTTTCCGAGCAGTTCATCCTGCCGATTTCCCATGACGAGGTGGTGCACGGCAAACGCGCGTTGATCGACAAGATGCCCGGCGACCGCTGGCAGAAGTTCGCCAACCTGCGTGCCTATCTCACCTTCATGTGGACCCAGCCGGGCAAGAAGCTGTTGTTCATGGGCTGCGAATTCGGCCAGTGGCGCGAATGGAACCATGACCGCGAACTGGACTGGTACCTGCTCAACTATGTCGAGCACCAGGGCGTGCAGCGCCTGGTGCAGGACCTGAACCGGCTGTATCGCCAGGAGCCAGCCCTGCATGAGCGGGACTGCGAGGCGGGCACCTTCCAGTGGTTGATCGGCGACGATGCCGCCAACAGCGTCTACGCCTGGCTGCGCTGGAGCTCCACCGGATTCCCGTTGCTGATGGTGGCCAACTTCACCCCGGTCCCGCGCCACGAGTACCGCGTCGGCGTGCCGATCGAAGGGCTGTGGAGCGAAGTGCTCAACAGCGATGCCGAGTGCTATGCCGGCTCCAACGTCGGCAATGCCGGGGATGTGCGCACTGAAGACATTCCCAACCATGGGCGATCGGTATCGCTGTCGCTCAACCTGCCGCCGCTCGGCGTGCTGATCCTGCGCCCTCAGGACGGCGCGGTCCGGCCTGAGTAGGATGGCCCTGGGGCCGCGCAGTGCCTGGCTTCTGCTCGCTTGGAAAGGCGCCGAGCCGCCTGCTCCTGGATACCGGCCTTCGCCGGTATGACGGGGTGGGTTGGATGCACAAGGCGAAGCGATGCCTTGGCGCTGACGGAAGCACTGCAAGCAGGCAACTCTTGGCCTCGTACCGACTCAGCCCCAGCCCGTCTCCCCGGCGAAGGCCGGGGGCCAAGCGCAGTTTCAGGCTTCCCGCTGTTTTCGATAGATGCTGATCTGCCTGTCTCTGGATACCGGCCTTCGCCGGTATGACGGGGGTGGGTTGGGTGCGCAAGGCGAGGCGAGGCCTTGGCGCTGCCGCAAGCACTGCAAGCAGGCAGCTCTTGGCCTTGTACCGACTCAGCCACATCCCGCCTCCCCGGCGAAGGCCGGGGGCCAAGCGCAGTTTCAGGCTTCCCGCTGTTTTCGATAGATGCTGATCTGCTTGTCTCTGGATACCGGCCTTCGCCGGTATGACGGGGGTGGGTTAGGTGCGCAAGGCGAGGCGAGGCCTTGGCGCTGACGGAAGCACTGCAAACAGGCAGCTCCTGGCCTCGTACCGACTCAGCCACATCCCGTCTCCCCGACGAAGGCCGGGGGCCAAGCGCAGTTTCAGGCTTCCCGCTGTTTTCGATAGATGCTGATCTGCTTGTCTCTGGATACCGGCCTTCGCCGGTATGACGGGGGTGGGTTAGGTGCGCAAGGTGAGGCGAGGCCTTGGCGCTGACGGAAGCACTGCAAGCAGGCAACTCTTGGCCTCGTACCGACTCAGCCCCAGCCCGTCTCCCCGACGAAGGCCGGGGGCCAGACGGGGCGTCCTGCTTCGGCGTCAGGTAGCCAACCGCCGTCGGCTTACTTCGCGACCTGTATGACCACCTTGCCGAAGTGTCCGGCGCCATCCAGGTAGGCGTAGGCCTCGCGCGCCTGTTCGAAGGGGAATACCCGGTCGACCGGCGGACGGATGCCGGTCAGCTCGACGAAGCGGGCCAGGTCTTCCAGCATCTTGCGGCTGCCGACGAAGATGCCCGCCAGCCGCTTGGCGCCGCCGATCAGTGCGAAGGGCTGCAACTCGTTGCCGAAGCCGAAACCGCTGACGCCGCCGATGATGGCCACGGTGCCACCCATCGCGGCGGCCGCTACGGAGCGATTCAGCGTGCCCTGGCCGCCGACTTCGAGCACCAGGTCCACACCCTCGCCAGCGGTGAGCCGCCGCACGTCGTCCTGCCATTCCGGCACCTGCCGGTAGTTGATGACGGCGTCGGCTCCCAGCTCGCGGGCGCGGGACAGTTTTTCATCGCTGGACGAGGTGATGATTGCCCGCAGGCCGGCGGCCTTGGCTAGTTGCAGGCCCCAGATGGAAACGCCGCCGGTACCGAGCAGCAGTACGCTGTTTCCTGGACGCAGCGCCCCCTCGACGAACAGGGCATTCCAGGCGGTCACCCCGGCGCAGGGCAGCGTCGCCGCTTCGGTATAGCTGAGGTGTGACGGCATCGCGACCAAGGCGCTTTCCGGCAGCAACACTTCTTCCGCCAACATGCCGTCGACGCTACCGCCCAGGGCCGCGGCGGTGCTGGCGGCGGTGGGCGCACCCTCGACCCACTGCGGGAAGAACGCGCCCATTACCCGGTCGCCCACCTTGAAGCGGCTGACGGCACTACCCACCGCAATGACTTCGCCAGCGCCGTCCGAGGTGGGAATAACGCCCTGTTCGGCGCTGGCACGGTAGCTGCCGCGGGCGATCATCAGGTCCCGGTAGTTGAGCGATACCGCGTGGATGCGGATGCGCACCTCGTGCTCGGCGGGCGCGCGGCTGGCTTCCTCGGTGAGCTGCAGTCCGTCGATCTGGCTACCGGGGACGATTCGGTAAAGGTGCATGGGGTTCTCTCCTGAACGGTGGGGTGAGCGAGGTCGCCACTATATGGGTTCCTTGCCATCGCCAGTGGTGGAATAATCGACGCACTCTGTTTCCTTTCAGGATTCAATCACGCCATGAACGACCGACTCAACGGTATCGATGCCTTTGTCCAGGCGGTGGACGCCGGCAGCTTTTCCCTGGCCGCCGAGCGCATGCACCTGACCCGTTCGGCGGTGGCCAAGATCATTGCCCGCCTTGAGCAACGGCTGGGCACGCGATTGTTTCATCGCACCACCCGTTCCCAGCGCCTGACGGAAGACGGGCAGGTGTTCTACGAGCGCTGCGTGCGGGCCCTGTCCGAGCTGGATGAGGGCCAGGCGGCATTGGATTCGGGCCGTCGCGAGCCAAGCGGCCGCCTGCGCATCAGCGCGCCGGTACTGTTCGGTCGCTACTGCGTCGCACCATTGATGCGCGAACTGGCCGAGCGCTATCCGCAGCTGAGCATCGAGATGGCCTTCAGCGACCGGGTGCTGGACCTGGCGGAGGAAGGGTTCGATCTGTCGGTGCGGGTCGGCCGGCTGCCCGACAGCAGCAGCCTGGCGTCACGGCGGCTGGGTTCGCAGAGCATGGCCATCTGCGCGGCACCGAGCTACCTGGCCCGGCATGGCCGACCGGCCAATCTGGATGGGTTGGCGCTGCACAATGGCATCACCTATGGCCGTGCCGGCGTCGACAAACCCTGGTTGATACGCGACGGACAGGGAAAGGTGAGAGATGTGCGCATTGCCAGCCGCCTGCGTTTCGATGACCTGCAGGCCATCGTCGATGCCGCCGTGGCCGGGCTCGGCCTGGCCTGGTTGCCCTGCTGGCTGTTGGCACAGTACGTACGCTCCGGCCTGCTGGAACTGGTCATCGACAGCGACCACGTGCTGTCCAGCGAGATCAATGCCGTCTGGCCGCAGACTCGCTACTTGCCGGCGAGAACCCGGCTGGCCATCGACCTACTGGTAGCGGAGATCCCAACGCGAATGGGCCTGCCCAGCGATGCCGCCGGGAGAACCTCGTCAATCGCAGTCTGCCCGTAGCGCCTGCACCTGGCGCGCGATGTCAGGCGGCCGAGCCGAGGTGGCGTTGCAGATTGCGGTGGCGATGGGCGAAGAAGGCGAGAACGATGCGATAGGACAGCCAGCCGGCGATGCGTGGCTCGAAGGTGAGCCGGTCGGTGACGACGCAGCCGGCGCCCCGTGGCGAGATATGCCGTTCATGACGCCAGAGCCGCATGCTGCCCATGGGCGATTGCTCGACGAACCCGATACCCGGCTCGAGGCTCAGCAGGGTGAGGTCTGAATAGTCGAACGGCACGAGGCCGAACAGGCAGATCCAGCTTCGGAACATCGGTTCGCCCGGTTCGAACCCCGTCGAGGCCAACCCGGTCACGCCACGCGGGACCGACATGCGCAGATAGGGCGCCATTTCCTTCGAAACACCCGCGAACGAGGTGATCCATTGCCAGGCTTGCGCGGCGGAGGCCGCCACCGGGGTAGAAAATTCAAGGCTGTAGCGCATCGAAAGACGACCGGGCTGCTTGACTGGGGGCCCAGCATCCCCGGTGCGCGGAAACGATGCAAGCGTCTGTCCGGGGCGTGCAGGCCCTAGCTGTGGAACGCGCAGATGGCATAGCCGACGGTATCGCTGTACAGCTCCTTGAGGAAGTCGTTGAGAAATTCGCGGAAGCTGTCTTTGCCAATGACGCAGGCGCCGTGGTTCGGGTCGTACAGCACCATGGCGCCGCTGGGGAACCGCCATACGCCGATGCCGTGGGCCGGGCCGTCGGGAAAGTAGATCACGAAGATGTTCAGGCTTTCTCGGCCGCCTTCAGGGTCGTGTTGCAGGTAGATATCCGCCCCGTATTTGTCCTCGGTGAACGGGTATCTCCTATCGCTCTTCCACCAGAAGGTCTTGCCGATGGTGATGCGCGCCTGGGCGTCGACGGTATCGAAACCCGCCCAGTTCGTCTGCATCGAATCCTGCAAGTGCAGTGCCTTGCTCTTGTTGACGATGCCCTTGGTTGGGTCCTTCTTGGAGGTGTTCTGGGCGAACCACAGCATGACCAGGGCCAGGCATACCCCTTCGTAGTTGAGCATCGGCCCACCGAGAAAGTGGGCGATGTCGTCCTGTCGCGAGGTAAACAGCAACTGTCCTCCCCGGTTATCGACCAACTGCGCGAAGCTCATCGCGATTTCTCCCTGTCCTGGCGCCCGGCGTGGGCGGTCCCTGCGGGGGAGTGTAGTCAGCCCTGCGCATCCGGCTTGCGCGCCACGATGAATAGCGCCTTGTACTTGCCGGGTAGCCACTGGTAATCGATGGCGAAGCCGGCAGCGGTCAGGCTGTCCACCAGCGCCTGGCCGGTAAAGACCTTCAGCAGTGGCATCAGGCCGAGCAACTTGCCGACCGGCGCGAGCAGCTTGAAGAACTTCATGTTGTCACCCAGGCAGACCGTGCTGCTGACGAAACGACCGCCCGGCTTCAAGGTGCGGTACACCTTGGCGATGACGGCCTCCTTGTCTTCCAGCAAATGCAGGATGTTCAGCGCCAGCACCATGTCCACGCTCTCGACGGGCATGTCGACGGCATCGATGGGCGCCTGCTCGAAGTCGATGTTGCCGACACCCTGTGCCGCGGCCCGTTCACGGGCGATGGCCAGCATGTTCGCCGAGATGTCGACCGCGCGAATGTGCTTCACATGGGGTGCATGGACGATGGCGGTGGAGCCGGTGCCACAGCCCAGTTCCAGCACGTCCATGTCCGGGCGCAGATGATCGCGGGTGATTTGCAGCTTCTTCTGGTAGGCCGCCTCGTCGGCGACCGGTTGCCGGGAATAGCGGCCTGCCATCTTGTCCCAGAATTTCGCGGTTTGCTCCATGGTCTTCGTCCTGTTTGCGGCTGATCGGTCTAAGCGCCTGACCGCCAGGGTAGGACAGAATTCCCCCATTTGTCGGAAACCGCCAGCGATCGCCGCAGCGTCAGCGGGCCGATGCCTGCAGGTTGGTCTTCTGCCGCAGTTTCTTCGCCCGCACCTCGATGGCCAGGTAGGTGAGGCTGGCGACGAGCAGCGGGGCCAGGTAGTACACGGCCCGGTAGCCGATCAAGCCGGCGATCAGGCTGCTGGTGGGCACCTGGTACTGCAGCAGGGCGATGAATACCGCCTCCAGCACGCCGAGCCCAGCGGGCAGATGGACGATCACCACCGCGATGGCGGCAATCATCATGACCCCGAGCACCTGCGTGTAGCCGATTTTCTCCGGCATCAGCAGGAAGACGACCAACCCCATGAGGGACCAGTTCAGGGCACCCAGGAGCATCTGAGTGGCGGCCAGCCAGAGCTTCGGTAGTCGGATTTCCAGGCGCCGGATGGTCCAGGAGCGGCGCCGGGAAAACGCGCAGAGCAGCAGATAGGCGATGGCGACGCCCAGCAGGGCGACGCCCAGCAGGCGCAGGGCACTGCCGCCGATGGCCCAGTTGTCGGGCGGGTCGATCAGCCCGGCGGCGAAGATCAGCCCGCCGAGCCAGAGGTAGCCGAGCCAGTTGGTCAACAGGCTGAGGGTGACGACGTTGGTGATCTCCGAGTTCCTCAGGCCCAGCCGCGAATACAGCCGGTAGCGCAGGGCCAGGCCGCCGACCCAGGCGCCGAGATTGACGTTGAACGAGTAGCAGACGAAGGTCACCGGCATGATCTGCCACCAGGGCAGGTGATGCTTGGCATAGGCGCGGCCGAGCAGGTCGAAGCAGCTGTAGACCGCATAGCTGACGACGGTCACCGCGCCGGCGAGAAGCAGGGTGGTGGTCTTGTAGTCGCGCAGGGTGCCGAGTACTTCCTGCCAGTCCACTTTGCGCGCCATGATCACCAGCAGCGTGGCCATCAGCACGAGGAAAACGATGCTCAGCAGGCGCTTGACCCGCGGCCACCAGGCGCGCTTGCCGGATGGGTCGCGCTGGGGTCGATTCACTGTTGTTCCCGTGGCAGGTGATGATCGAGCTGTTCCAACTCTTCCGGCTGCAGCACCGCCAGCTTCGGCTTGTGCGCCGGCAGCAGGCCGGTCATCGCCGGGAAGTGCCGGAAGAAGTGGAAGATCAGGAAAGCCAGCGGCGCACGCCAGAAATTGCCGCGCAGCATGCGCTCCAGGGTGATCATCTTGCAGTCCTTCTCCACCAGTTCGGTGAGCCGGTCGTTGAGATGGCGGTTGAATACCGGATCGCGGATCACCAGGTTGGCTTCCAGGTTCAGCGACAGGCTGAAGGGGTCCAGGTTGCTCGAGCCCACGGTGGCCCAGTCGTAGTCGGCAAGGGCGACCTTGCCGTGCAGCGGCGTGCGGCAGTACTCGTAGATCTGCACACCGTCGCGAATCAGGTAGTTGTAGAGCAGGCGCGCACCGAGGCGGGCAATCGGCATGTCCGGCTGGCCCTGCAGGATCAGCCGCACCTTCACGCCGCGGCGGGCGGCATTGCGGATTTCCCGCAGCAGGCGGTAGCCGGGAAAGAAGTAGGCGTTGGCGATGGTCAGGCGAATGCGGGCCGAGCGGACCGCCTCCAGGTATTGCTGTTCGATGTCGTTGCGATGGGCTTCGTTGTCGCGGGTGACGAACAGCACCTTGGCGTCGCCCATGCGCTTTTCGAACAGCGGTTGCGGGTCCTCCTGGATGTGCCGCTGCCACCAGTTGCGCGGCGGCTTTTGTGGGGCCGAGACAGTGGCGATGGCGAAACGGTGGATGTCGCGCAGGATCGGCCCCTGCACCTCCACGGCGTAGTCCTGCTTGGCCTCGGGGCCGAAATCGCTGAGATGGTCGGCGGAGAAGTTGAGGCCGCCGACGTAGGCGATCTCGCTGTCGATCACCACCAGCTTGCGATGCAGGCGCCGAAACAGGTTGGTGCGCATGCCCATTACCCGGGGCCGCGGATCGAACATGCGGATGCGCACGCCGACACGGGTCAGCGCGGCGATGAATTCGCCGCTGAGGTCGGCCGAGCCGTAGCCGTCGACCGTCACCTCTACCCGCACGCCGCGCTCGGCAGCGGCAATCAGCTCACGCTGCAGAGCCCTTCCGACCTTGTCTTCGAAGATGATGAAGGTTTCGATCAGCACTTCGCTGCGGGCCTGACGGATCGCGTCGAATACGCGGGAATAGAATTCCTCGCCGTTCTCCAGCAACTCCAGGCGGTTACCTTCGCGCCACGAGAAGCTCATAGATGTACCTCCACCGCCAGCGGTGCATGGTCGGACAGATGCGACCAGGGTCGCGACGCCATGACCTGCGGGTTACTGGTGGTGGCGTTGCGTACGTAAATGCGGTCCAGTCGCAGCATTGGCCAGCGCGCGGGGAAACTCTTGGCGACCTGCCCGTGGGCCCGGGCGAAGGCTTCGTGAAGCCCGGCGCAGCGCTCGAGCACATCATTGGCCCGCAACCGCCAGTCGTTGAAGTCTCCGGCCACCAGCACCGGCGCATCGGCGGGCAGCGAATCCAGCAACCCGCAGAGCAGTTCCAGTTGTTGCAGACGATGGCTTTCGCGCAGGCCCAGATGCACGCAGATGGCATGCAATTGATCGAGCCCTGGCACCTGTAACTGACAATGCAGCAAGCCCCGGCGTTCCGGGCCGCTTATCGAAACGTCGAGGTTCTGGAAGCAAGTGATGGGGAACTTCGACAGCACCGCATTGCCATGGTCGCCATCGGGGTAGACGGCATTGCGCCCGTAGGCGAAGTCCGGCCACATGGTGTCGGCCAGGAACTCGTACTGCGGGGTCTCCGGCCAGTTCTTGTGGCGTTTGGCGTGACGCTCATGGGTGCCGTGGACTTCCTGCAGGAACACCACGTCAGCACCCACCGCACGCACCGCCTCGCGCAGCTCGGGCAGGATGAAACGGCGGTTGAACACGGTGAAGCCCTTGTGGGTATTGACCGTGAGCACGGTGAGCGAGCGTACCGGAGCGGCGTTCTCGACGGGTTTGCTGGCTTGCTCGCTGGCGCTGGTATTGCTCATGCGGCGGCTCCTTCTAGTTGTCCCGGCACGGTCTGCAGGTCCTCGTCCAGGCCGAGCCTTTCCAGCAACTGCCGAGCGTCGTACGGCGCGCGCACCTTGACGTCGTTGTCGAAGTAGCAGAAGACGTCCCGCGAGCGCCGGGGCGCCGGCTTGCGGCGACTGATCAGGTGCGCGTCCTCGGGCTGCGAACCGTGACTCCAGCGGCGAATGCGGCGGGCCCAGTTGTCCAGCGCGGCCGAGGTGTAGCCGCTGGTGTAGAGCTTTTCCGCGCCATGTAGCCGGAGATAGACGAAGTCGCTGGTGAGGTCCTCGTAGTAGGGCCATTTGCCGGCGGTATCGGCCACCACCAGTGCGACGCGGTGCTCCCGCAGCAGGGCCACGAACGCCGGATCGACGAAGCTGTCGTTGCGGATTTCCACGGCGTGGCGCAGGCGTCGCTTGCGGTCGATCTCAAGGTACTTGCGGCCCTCCATGTGCTCATCGCAGCGCTGGGCGATCTCCAGTGCACCCTCGGTATCGGCGGGCAACTGGCGGAGAAAGGACTCGAACAACTGCGCGTCGAACTTGAAACTGGGCGGGAACTGCCAGAGCAGCGGCCCGAGCTTCTCGTTCAGGCGCAGCACGCCGGAAGCCAGGAAGTTCGCGATGGGCGTTTCCACTTCCCGCAGGCGGCGGATATGGGTGATGTAGCGCGGCGCCTTGACGCTGAAGACGAAGCCCTCCGGGGTATCTTCGTACCAGTTGGCGTAGCGCTCGGGCGTTTGCAGGGCATAGAAGGAGCCGTTGATCTCGATACTGCTTACCGCGCGCGAGGCGAAATGCAACTCCTCCTTCTGTTTCAGCCCTTCGGGATAGAAATCTCCGCGCCATGGCGCATACCGCCAGCCGGAAATGCCGATATGAATGGCTGCCATTGCCTGTCTCTCCCTCTGTCTTTGGCGTTCAGCTCTTGTGGGGCGTCGTGGCCATGGCCGGCGGGTCGCTGGCCGGGAAGGAATCCGCAATGCTGTCGTCGAGGCGCTCCTCGGTGCCGCCAGAGGATTCGGCGGGCTCGGTCCGCTGGGGCTGCAGCTCGACCTTGACCCAGCCGTTCTCGCGGTTGTCGAACGCACGGAAGGCGGCGATGGCGTCGCCCAGCGGTTTGATCTGGGTGAGGATCTTCGACGGGTCGATGCGCTTGGCCAGGATCATCTCGATCAGCTTGGGGATGTATTTGCGGTGGTGGCAGTTGCCCATGTTGATGGTCAGGTTCTTGTTCATCGCCGCACCGATCGGGAAGCGCCTCGCCTGCGGCGGATAGACGCCGATGATCGACAGGGTGCCGGCCTTGGCCAGGCACTCGGTGCTCCAATCCAGCACCTGGCTGGGACCGTCGCCGGGGCGCCAGTGGCCCTGGGAGGGGTTGCTGCGCGGGGCGACCTCGGCCACCTCGTTGGCGAAGCGGCTGTGGTCCTCGCGGCTATGGCCGGCGCAGTATGGGTGCTCGGCATCCACGCCCACCGCATCGATGGCACGGTCCACACCGATGCCGCCGGTCAGCCTGCGCAGGGTCTCGACCGGATCCTCGCGATTGAAATCGATGGTTTCCGCGCCTTGCTGGCGGGCCATTTTCAGACGATCTCCGAACTGGTCGATAGCGAACACCCGCGCCGCGCCGAGCAGCCAGGCGCTGGCGATGGCGAACTGGCCGACCGGCCCGCAGCCGAACACCGCAACGGTATCGCCACAGGTGATTTCGGCCATCTCCGCGCCGAAATAGCCGGTGGGAAAGATGTCCGAAAGCAGGATCGCCTGGTCGTCGCTGATCTCGCTCGGCAGTTTGATCAGGCCGATGTGGGCAAACGGGATGCGCGCCTTCTCCGCCTGCAGGCCATGGAACGGGCCGGTGGTTTCCGGCCCGCCGTAGAAGGCCGTGCCGGCTTCCTTGCCATTCGGGTTGGCCACATCGCACTGGGCGAAATAGCCTGCCCGGCAATAGGAGCAGTTGCCGCAGGCGATGGTGGAGGGGATCACCACGCGGTCGCCGATCTGCAGGTTGCGCACGTCCTCGCCGAGTTCCTCGACGATGCCGACGCCCTCATGGCCGAGAATGGTGCCCGGACGCATGCCGCCGACCGTGCCGCGAATGAAGTGCAGGTCGGTGCCGCAGATGGCGGACGCGGTCAGCCTGACGATGGCGTCGGTCGGCGCCTCGATGCGTGGCTCGGGCACGTCCTCCAAACGGATATCACCGACGTCATGGAATACGACAGCTTTCATAGAACCTCCAATCGAAGCGCGACCGCGATGAAACTCAGTGAGCCTGGGCAACACCGCGTAACACGGTGGAACTGGCTTCGCGGCTACGGCTGCTGGAAATGTTGCCGAGGGAGACGACCCCGATCAGGCGCTTCTCGCGGTTCAGCACCGGCAGGCGGCGTACCTGGATATCCGCCATGTTCTGCGCCACGTGCTGCACGTCTTCGTCCTCGAAGCAGTAGCAGACGTTCGGGGTCATCACCTGGCGCACCCGGCAATCCGGGCCTTGGCCGTCGGCCACCGCGCGAATGGTGATATCGCGGTCGGTCACCACGCCCACCAGACGATCGCCTTCGTTCACCAGCAATGCGCCGCTGTCGATCTTCGCCATTAGCGCGGCGGCTTCCTGAATGCTTTGGTCGGGGGTAATGGTTTGCACGTTCCGGGTCATGACTTCGCCGATTTTCATGGCTTTGACTCCTCCGTTTGCAGGATTGCTAGAGATGGTCAGCCTGGGCCCCACCGGCGCGCACCGCGTGGGCGGCACCTATGTATTCCGACTGGAGCGTGCAGTGACGGTTCATCTTTTTTTGGATGAAACGGCGGGTGGAGCGGGGGAGTGGTGCCAGCGTCGATCAGCGAAACGAGACGAGTCGATGCTGCCCATACCGGCGCGCTACCTGGAGCTGAGTGAGCCGTTCGGGCCTGTACGGGGAGCAGGATGCTCTGGCAACGCGCCATGCTTCACAATTATCCGAGGTCTGGCTATCGGATAGGGAGCCTTCGTGGCAGCCTGCCTTACTTTGGAACAGCCAGCGAAGGAGCCGCCATGTTCAACCCGGCCAATGAAACCCACTTCAGCCTGCGCATCGAAGGCACCGAGCACGACCTGCAGGTGCTCGAATTCACCGGCCGCGAGGCCATCAGCCAGCCCTACCGCTTCGACGTCGAACTGGTCAGCGAACGCCCCGACCTCGACCTGGAAAGCCTACTGCACCAGAAGGCCTTCCTCGCCTTCAGTCCCGACGGCCTGGGCATCCACGGCGCAATTCACCGCATCGCCCAGGGCGAATCCGGCAAGCGCCTGACCCGCTACCGGCTGAGCATCGTGCCGCGCCTGGCCTACCTGGCCCACCGCACCGACCAGCGCATCTTCCAGCACCTCACGGTGCCGCAGATCATCGCCCAGGTCCTGGAAGAGCACGGCATTCTCGCCGGCGACTACCAGTTCCAGCTCGGCCCCACCGTCTATCCCGAACGCGACTACTGCGTGCAGTACGACGAGACCGACCTGCATTTCATCCAGCGCCTGTGCGAGGAGGAGGGCCTGCACTATCACTTCCAGCACAGCCCGAACGGCCATGTGCTGGTGTTCGGCGACGACCAGAGTGCCTTCCCCCGGCTCGGCCAGCCCACCGCCTACCTGCAGGACGGCGGCCTGGTGGCCGACGAGCCGGTGGTCAAGCGCTTCAAGCTGCGCCTGGAAACCCGCAGCAACCGCGTCAGCCGGCGGGACTACGACTTCGAAAAACCGCGCCTGCTGCTGGAAACCGCCGCCAAGCGCGACGAACCGCTGCCCGACCTGGAAGACTACGACTACCCCGGCCGCTACACCGAGCGCCCGCGCGGCAGGCACCTCAGCCAGCGCGCCCTGGAACGCCACCGCGCCGACTACCGCCAGGCCGAGGGCCAGAGCGACCAGCCCAAGCTGGTCAGCGGCCACTTCCT